>NZ_JBICKN010000060.1:0-400 GCF_043104185.1 Delftia sp. WSY_22 | reverse complement strand
CGCAGGCCCGCACCCTGGTGCTGGACACCGGCAGCCAGGCGCGCGCCGACGAGGTGGTCAGCTCGCTGGTGGAGGGCCTCACAGGCTTTGCGCTGGCCCTGGTCGATACGCAGACCAGCGCACAGGCCGCCATGGCGCACTGGCTGACCACGCAGGAAAGCCCGGCCGGCTTTTCGATTGACCGTGAATGCGAGCTCAAGGCCGCCGACGAATCCAAGGCCGTGGTGCGCTATGCGCGCCATCCGCTGGACATCGACGAGGTGCGCCAGCACATCGAGCACGGCAAGCTGCCCACGCGCCTGGCGCTGACCTGGGACGACCGCGTGAGCTTTGTGCTGACCGAGGGTCTGCAGATCCGCAAGATCGCGCTGCTCGATGCCGTGATGGAAGGCCAGTCGCA
>NZ_JBICKN010000005.1:0-35760 GCF_043104185.1 Delftia sp. WSY_22 | reverse complement strand
CCTGCTGGGCGGCGTCCTTGGCGACGACGGCTTGGTCGGTGGCTTGCTCGGCGGTGACGGCGGCTTGCTGGGTGGCGTCCTTGGCGATGACGGCCTGGTCGGCGGCCTGCTCGGCGGTGACGGCGGCCTGCTGGGTGGCGTGCTCGGCGACGACGGCCTGGTCGGCGGCCTGCTCGGCGGCGACGGCGGCCTGCTGGGTGGCGTGCTCGGCGAGGACGGCCTGGTCGGCGGGCTGCTGGGCGGCCTGGTTCCGGGTGGCGGCACAGGCAGCGGCGAAGGCCTGATCACCACGGTGCAGAACACCGTCGATGACCTGCTCGGCGGCACGGCCGGAGCGCCTGTGGGCCAGCTGCTGGATGCGGTGATCAACCCCGGCACCGGCGCCCTGTCCGTGGTCACGGGCCTGGTCGAAGGCGTGACCCAGGTGAACGGCGGCCCGCTGGGCGTGGTGACGGACCTGGCCAACGGCCTGACGCAGGTCCAGGGCCAGGCACTGCAGCCGGTGATCGGCACCGTCAACGGCGTGCTGGCCGGTCTGACGGGAGGCGACGGCCTACTGGGCGGCGTGGTTGGCGGCGTGGTCGGCGGCGACGGTGGCCTGCTGGGTGGCCTCACGGGCGACACCGGCCTGGTCGGCGGCCTGCTCGACACCGTGGCTGGCGACAACGGCATCGTTGGCGGCCTGCTCGGCGGCGACGGTGGCCTGCTGGGCGGCCTCACGGGCGACACCGGCCTGGTCGGCGGCCTGCTCGACACCGTCGCCGGCGACAACGGCATCGTTGGCGGCCTGCTCGGCGGCGACGGTGGCCTGCTGGGCGGCCTCACGGGCGACACCGGCCTGGTCGGCGGCCTGCTCGACACCGTGGCCGGCGACAACGGCATCGTTGGCGGCCTGCTCGGCGGCGACGGTGGCCTGCTGGGCGGCCTCACGGGCGGCACCGGCCTGGTCGGCGGCCTGCTGGAGACCGTGGCCGGCGACAACGGCATCGTCGGCGGGCTGCTCGGCGGCGACGGTGGCCTGCTGGGCGGCCTCACGGGCGACACCGGACTGGTCGGCGGCCTGCTGGAGACCGTGGCCGGTGACAACGGCGTCGTCAGCGGCGTGCTGGACACGGTGGCCGGCGACAACGGCATCGTCAGCGGCGTGCTCGACACCGTGGCTGGCGACAACGGCATCGTCAGCGGTGTGGTCAACACGGTCGTCGGCGACAACGGCATCGTCAGCGGACTGCTGGGTGGCGGCAGCAGTGGCGGCGGCCTGCTGGGCGGGCTGCTGGGGGGATCGTCCGGTGGCGGACTGCTCGGAGGCCTTCTGGGCGGCACTTCGCAAGCGGCAACGGCCTCTGTGGCCGAGCTGGATCCGATTGCCACCTCCATCAGCAGCCATGCCAGCAGCACGGCCGATGCAGCAGCCAGCGTGTTGACGCAGCAGTTGCACCACAACGCCCTGCTGTGAGCTGCAGCGGCGCCTGCGGGCGCCGCATTCCTTCCCTGCGCCGCCGCCTCGCGGTGGCGGCGCACGTCCCAGGAGATTTTCCATGTCACACACTCTCAGGCTGTGCACCATCGTGCTGCTGGCCGCAGGCCTGGCCGCCTGCGCTTCCACCGCCACCACCAGCACGCAGCGTTCCGAACACCACTACGCCTTCGGCAAGGCCCCGGCGCCTGCGCCGGCCAGCTCCGGCGTCGCACCCGTGGTGGCCACGAGCCAGGCCGACCAGCGCGGTCCCGCCAATGTCGCCCACATCGTCTACTTCGACTTTGACGCCTACACCATCCGCAGCAGCGACCGGGCCATCGTGGAAAGCCATGCGCAGTGGCTGCGCAGCAATCCCGGCCGCTCGGTGATGCTGCGCGGCCATACGGACAGGCGCGGCGGCATCGAATACAACCTGGCGCTCGGCCAAAAACGTGCCGACGCGGTGCGCAACAGCCTGCAGCTGCTGGGCGTGAATCCGGCCCGCGTGGAGTCCGTCAGCTACGGCAAGGAGCGGCTGGCCGACGAAGGCACGAGCGAAGACGCCCACCAGCGCAACCGGCGCGTGGAATTCGACTACCGCTGAGCCGCCGCGCTCCGCACTCGCCTGCCGCCGGGCCGCCATGAAAGAACAGATCCGTACGCGGTCAGCGCACCGCAGCCCGGCGTCCCGTTCCCACGGGAAGCGCAGCCTCCCACTGACCTTGACCGAGGCCGAGAGCATGTTGTCGCAGCAATTGGCAAATGGCCTGGAGTACCTGGCACGGCACATGGTGTTGCTGCCCGAGCCCTACCCCGGCTGCATTCTTTTCTTCACGGTGGCGGCCGAGAACAAGGCCGCCTCCGTCTTCCATGTACGCGCCACCACGCTGGAGGCCGCCTGGCGCGAGGGGGCGACCCGCGTGCGCCAGTGGGCCTGGGCCCGCAAGCGCGATGAGGTCGATCTGCGCATCGACTGGGTCCAGGACATCACACCCCTGGAGGCGGACAGTCCCCTGCCCGATTGCCGTGCCTGGACCGAGATGCCCCTGCGCTCCCTTGCCCTGGCCGATGCCAGCCTGGAGCGCGCGCAATTGCTGCACCCCTTGCTGCCCGATCCGCCCCAGGGTGGGGCTGCCGGCGCACCCGACGATGAGCCCCCCCTCCCACGCCCCCTGCATCCCCCCTGCCTGCTGCTGCACCTGCGCGGCATGTACATCAGCGGTGAGCATCCCGCCTTGGCCGTGCCGCGAACCGACCCGCCGCAGCAGCGCCTGTGGCCACACCTCGTGCCCGTGCACGCCGCGGTCCAGCAGCTGCTGGCGCAACAGGGCAAGGAAGGGAGCTGGCCCGGTTGCGAAGACGTGTGCGACCACCTGGGCGTGACCTACGCCCTGCTGCAGGCCCAGCGCCATGCGGGCAGCGCCGCACTGGCGCAGGCCATTGCGCTGGCCATGGGCCACGTGGAGCAGCGGCTGCAGCCGCTGCCCGGCGACTGCCTGTCCGGCGCGCTGGCCATGCTGGTGCTGGCCCGCCACCTGCGCAACAGTTTTGTGCTGGGGCCGGGGGCCGACAGCCAGGCCCGCGCCCGCATTCCGGCGCTGATGGACCCGCTGGCGGAAAGCCTGCTGTCCACCGCGGCCGCGTCGGCCAGCGCCACCAAGGCCGAGGCTGCGGCCCACGCCGATGCATCCCGCAGCGGCCAGCCCCTGCTGAGCTGGGCCGAACTGGCCATGCATGCCTATGCCAGCTCCCGCCCGCCCACCAGCGACAGCCCCACGCTGCGTGCGGCGCGCAGCGCCCTGCCCGAGACGGCCGTCCTGCCCGCCGCCTTCCTGCAGGCCGCGCTGCCGCCGCTGCTGCGCATGCCCGGCAGCCCCGATGACCGCCCTGGCGGGCAGGCCGACGACCCCTGCGCTCGCTGGATAGGCATTGCACTGGTCGAAAGCCTGCAGCTCGACGCTGGCCTGGAGCCACAGCCCACGGACCTGCTGCGCCAGTGGCAGATCGGCCTGCAGCGCCATCTGCAGGCCCTGGCCCAGCGCGCCATCTGGCCGGAACAGGCGCTGTACCTGCCGCCCGCCCGGCGCCGCCATGCCGCCTTTGCCGACGCCAGCCTGCGCCAGGTGCTGCAGTCCCCGCGCGAAATCGCCTGGCTGCTGGCATCCAGCCTGGCCGGCCTGGAGCTGCTGGACGCGCTGGCCCAGGCACTGCGCTCGGCTGCCAGCCACGCAGTGGCCGAAACCGAACCGGAGCACGAAACCGAAGGCGAAGGCGAAGGCGAAGGCGAAGGCGACGGCGAAGGCGAGGCCGTGCCTGCGCAGGCCGGCAATGGCCCGGATGCGGACGGCAGCCCTGCCAGGGCCTGCTTGCCGGGGGCGCGCGACGGCGAGGCCGCGGGCCGGCCGGCTTTCTCGCCCGCGGCCGGGACCCTGTACCCGTCCATGTCCTGGGAAGGCCCTGCACTGGCCGAGCTGATGAACGGACGCTGGCTGGATGCCCCGTCAGCGCAAGGCAGAGGTGCCGGCACCTGCTGCGCGGGGCTGGACGCCAGCCGCCTGCACCATCAGCCCGGCGCCGCCGTGCTGGTGCGGCGTGCCGGCATGGCCCTGGGCGTGCAGGCCGCCGCGCTGCCCACGCTGCGGGCCTCGGCCCTGATCAGCAGCAGCCCGCAGGGCCTGCTGCACCATGGCGTGCCCGTGCTGCATGTGCCCGACATACAGGAAGGGTTGCGCAGCCTGGCGCAGGCCGCCCGGCGCCGCATCCAGGCGCCCGTGATCGCGGTCAGCGGCTGCGTGGGCAAGACATCCACCCTGGGCATGCTGCGCCAATGCCTGCAGGACGGCGGCGATGCACGGGGCGACGCCCTGCTGTCCCAGGGCACGGCGCTGCAGATGATCAACTGGAGCGAGGCAGCGCCCTGCGCCCTGCTGGAGCTGCCATTGCAGGCACTGCGTGGAGATCTGCCGCTGATTGATCCGGACATTCTGGTTATTACTAATCTTTCAATTAATGACATCCCCAGTACTGGTGACTCCGAGCAGTGCGGACCGGCCGGTCTGTCCGCCTGCCGCAAATACGAGGCGCTGCAGGAAGTCGTGGAAGCCATGCAGCACATGCACAAAGGCAGTGCATTGGTGATCGAACAAGACATAGGTGAAAACCCGTGCATTATTGAGAATGCCCAACGCATGGGAATGCGTCTCATCACCTTCGGTCCGCATTCCAATGCGCAGGTCCGTGAAATGGGGTTTCACAATGGAAATCTGCAAATAAGCATAGACAACCGGCGCCTCGGGATTTCCCTGCAATCGGATGGCCACCACATGGCCCGCAATGCTCAGGCCGCGCTGGCCGCCATGCATGCGCTGGGCTATGCGCCTGCCCAGGTCCAGGCCTCGCTCGCGCACTGGCGGCCGCTGATCGGCGCCGGCCAGCCGCAGCTGCTGCCCAGTGGGATCTGCCTGCTGGACCACAGCCTGAGCAACCACTTACTGTCCATGCATGCTGCTTTTTCCCAGCTGCAGGAGCACGCCCCCCATGTCAGCCGCAGGCTGATCGTGCTGGCCGGCATACAGCCGGGCCAGGTCAGCATGGACACTGCACAGCTGGCGCTGGAGCCGCTGGTGCGCGCGGCCCAGGCCCGGCGCGTGCTGCTGTACGGCGAGCCGCTGCGGCAGCTGGCGGCGGCACTGGCAGATCTTCTGCACGTCAATTGGTATGACGATCTCAATCAATTGATCTGTTCACTTCTTCGCACAACCCATAAAGGCGACACGGTTTTGTTGGCAGGCCGCGCCACTACCAATCTGGCCCTGGCCGCAGATGCCATACGAGACAGTTTCAGTGGACACGGGGCCCACCTAATAGCATCCAGCCCCGCCATCCGCTTTGATCCACATCAAAATCAAATGAACATGCATTATTGATTGAATAAAACTTATAGAGGACTGTATATAACTCGCTACAGTATTTGGGAAACGAGCGCCTTTACATTTTGTAAAGACGTTTACTAAGCCCATCAGAACATGATCCGATACCTTCTTCCCCGCCAGTTGGCCAAGGCCACGGCGATGCCGTCGGGAACGGAGACGGTGGGGGCTTTTGCAACTGCCATCGCCGAGTCCTTCGACCGGGCCGCTCACCAGCTGCGCCGTGCCGCGTGGCTGTCCCTGCCCATCAGTGTGCTGGGCCTGTTGCCATCCATCTTCCTGCTGCAGGTCTACAACCGCGTCATTGCACGCGGCGGCACGGCCACGCTCACGGCCATGGTGGCCGGCGTGCTGTGCTTCCTGGGCCTGGAATGGTGGCTGCGCCGCCGGCGCGCCCGCGCCCTGCGCGAAGCCGGCGCCATGATCGACCGCGATGTCTCCCAGGCGCTGATGCATTCCATGCTGCGCCACCCGCTGGCCGCGCTGGAGCAGCGCTCTTCCAGCCAGTGGCTGCAGCTGTTCCGCGACGTGAGCGCCATGCGCTCGGGCATGTCCGGGGGCCTGGCGACCTCGCTGCTGGACCTGCCCATGGCCCTGCTGGCCCTGGTGGTCATCGGCATCATTGCCTGGCCCGTGCTGCCGGTGATCCTGGTGGCCATGCTCATCATGGGCGTGCTGGCCTGGTGGTGGGCCGACGAGGTGCGCAGCGGCCGCGTGGAGGAAATCGCCCAGGCCCGCATGCTGGACCGGGGCACGGCCGAAGTCTGCAACGCCCGCGCCACGCTGAAGGTGCTGGGCTACGACGCCGCCGCGCGCCAGAACTGGCAAAACGGCTATGACCGCTGGCTGGCCGAGAGCTTCGGCAAGAACGGCGAGATGGAAAACGCGCGCGAAGCCAGCACCGTGCTGCTGACGCTGTTCTCCATCGCGGTGATCACCGTGGGTGCCATTGCCATCAATGCGCAGTGGATGAGCATCGGCAGCCTGATGGCCGTGAACCTGCTGTCGGGCAAGGCGCTGGGCCCCATCTCGCAGCTGGCCAGCAACTGGCGCTCACTGGCCCAGGCCAACGAGGCCGCACGCCGCCTGCAGTCCGTGCTGGAGGAGCCCGTCGAAATCACGGCCGAGACCGTGGACCTGCCGCGTCCCCAGGGCCGGCTGCGCCTGGACCAGGCCAGCTTCCACTATCCGGGCGGCCACGTGGCGCTGGAGCAGGCCTCGCTGGAGATCGGCCCCGGCGGGCTGCACGCCATCGTGGGGCGCAACGGCGCCGGCAAGTCCACCCTGGCCAAGCTGCTGGCAGGGCTCTACCAGCCCACGCAGGGCCGCATCTTCATCGATGAATACGACATGGCCCAGTTCCCGCGCGCCGAGCTGGGCCGCTGGATAGGCTGCCTGGCCCAGCAGGTGTACTGGTTCAGCGGCCCCATCGTGGACGGGCTGCGCATGGTCAACCCCGATGCCGACGACCACAAGATCGTCACCGCCTGCCAGATCTCGGGCGCGCATGGCTTCATCAGCCGCCTGCCCCAGGGCTACCAGACGGTGCTGGGCGAAGGCGGCGCGGGCCTGTCGGCGGGCGAGCTGCGCAAGCTGGCCCTGGCCCAGCTGTTCCTGCGCAACCCCTCCGTGCTGATCCTGGACGAGCCCAGCAACGACCTGGATTTCGAGAGCGAAACCGCCCTGCTGCAGACACTGCGGCAGATTGCGCTCAAGCACACGGTCATCGTCGTCACGCACTCGCTGCGCGTGGCCTCCATGGCCCAGCACCTCTACCATGTGCGCGGCGATGGCGGCATCGAGCATGGCTCGCCCCAGCAACTGCTGCCCCAGCTGTTCGGCACGGCACGCGAGGCCGCCGTGCCCGCAGTGGCCCCCGCACCCGCCGACAAGGCCCCGCACCCCGACCAGCCCGCCGTCGCGCCGGAGCTTGCCTCATGAGAGCCGGCCGCTACGATGATCTGCCCCTGGTGCTGCGCCAGTCGCACCAGCCATCCCGCCCGCTCGAGGCCGGGCCGGCCGGGGCCGGCGCGGATGCATCCGGCGCAACGCCACCCGCAACGCCCCCCGTATCGCGCTGGGCAGGCCTGGCGCGCGGCAAGTGGCTGCTCGCCATCCCGGTCACCGCGCTGGTGATCACCGGCCTGTTCTATCCCGTGGAGAACGTGGTGGTGGCCAGCGGCCAGGTCATCCCCTCCGACCGCGTGCAGACCGTGCAGCATCTGGAGGGCGGCATCGTCACCGCCGTCCATGTGCGCGAAGGCCAGGCCGTGACCCAGGGCCAGCCCCTGCTGGAGATCGACCTGGGCGGCAACAGCCTCAACCTCGAACAGCTCACGGCGCGCATGGCCACGGCCCAGGCGGTCAAGGTACGGCTGGGCGCGGAAAGCCAGGGCAGGCCGCTGCAGCGCACCAGTTTCCCGGCCGACCTGGACCCGCAGGTGGTCCAGGCCGAGCTGGGCGCCTTCTCGGCCCGCGCGCTGGAACACCAGGGCAGCATTGCCGCGGCCCAGGCCCAGCTGCAGCAGGCACGCGGCGACGTGGCCCAGGTCCAGGCCCGCATCGAGGGGCTGGAGACCAATCTGCGCCTGCACCAGCAGGAAGCCTCCATTGCCGGGCAGCTCGCCGCCGAGCAGCTGATCGGCCAGCTGGAAGTGCTGGACAAGCAGCGGGCGCTGGAGCAGGTCCGCGCCGAGCTGGCGGCATCGCGCCAGACGCTGTTCAGCAACCGCGCCAAGATCGAGCAGGCCCAGGCCAAGCTGCAGGAGACCCAGGGCGCCTTCCGCCGCCGCGCCTCCGACGAACTGGCCCAGACCGAACGCGAGCTGGCCAGCCTCAACGAAGACCTGGTGCGCGCCCGGACCCAGCGCACGCGCACCGCCGTGCTGGCGCCCACCAGCGGCTTCGTCAAGGGACTGCGCAGCTCGGGTGCAGGCTGGGTGGTCAAGCCCGGCGAGCCCATCCTCGAAGTCGTGCCCGACAAGGACGAGGTCATCGTCGAAGCACGCCTGAGCCCCGCCGACCGTGGCTACGTGCGCACCGGCCAGCCCACCCGGGTGAAGATCTCGGCCTACGATTTCCTGCGCTACGGCTCGGTGCCCGGCCAGGTCACCCTGGTGGCCGCCGATGCCGACCGCGACCCCAACCTGGCCGACTCGCCCTCGTACTTCCGCATCCAGGCCAGCCTGGAGCAGCCCTGGGTGGGCCGCACCGACAACCGCATCACCACCGGCATGCAGGCCGAGCTCGACCTGCTGCTGGGCCACGAACCCTTTATCTGGTACTTGCTGCGGCCCGTGCTGCGCATCCAGAGCGAAGCCTTCCGGGAGCCCTGATGCAAGGCCGCCCGTCCACTCCCACCACAGGCTGGCACGCCCGGCTGCGCCAGCTGCTGGCCACTGCCTGCTGCGTATCGGCCCTGCAGGCGCTGCAGGCTGAGGCCGCGCCCATGGCGGCCGAGGAACCGGACCTGGCCACCACGGCTGCGGCGGGCACGGCGGAATCCGCTCACGCTCACGCACCCGCACCCGCACCTTCACCCGAACCCGCATCCGTCCCGGTACCCGACGCCGTGGTCCTGCGCCTGGCCCAGCAGCTCACGCCCGGCACCCTGGCCAGCGACAGCGGGCAGCGCCGCCTGCTCGATGCCCTCTACGCCCTGCTCGACGAATACCCCGACGTGCGCAAGGCGCGCGCCGCGCTGGAATCGGCCGGGCATGACGTGAACACCGCGCGCGGCGCGCGCTGGCCCACCTTCAAGGTGGGCACCAACACGGGCGATGCCAAGCTCCGCCGGGGCCGCGAGTCGTACACCGCCGTCAATGCCGAAGTGCGCATGGCCCTGCTCGATGGCGGAGCCATCGGCGCGGGCATCCGCTCGGCCGAATCGCAGGAGGCGGCCCAGGGCAGCGTGCTCTACGGCACGCGCCAGAACGTGCTGCTGGAGGCACTGACCGCCCTGCTGGAGCTGCACCGCTTCGAGGACAAGGCGCGCGTGGCGGCCGAGTCGGCACGCATCATCGGCCAGCTCGCGCGCATCGAGGAGCGCCGCGCCGAACTGGGCGCCGTGGGCCGCAACGACCTGCGCCAGGCCGCCTCGCGCCAGGCCGGCGCCCTGGCCCAGCAGCATGCGCTGGAGTCGCAGCGCATGGATGCGCTGGCCCGCTTCACGCGCTACTTCGGCTTCACGCCCCAGGCCGGCTGGCTGCCCCAGCTCAATGTGCCCGAGCAATGGATGCCGGCCAGCGAAGACTCGGCCCTGCAGGCGTCCGAAGCCGTCAGCCCCGAGCTGCAGGAAATGCAGCAGCAGATCGAGAAGGCCCGCGCCGAAGTCGACCGCAGCAAATCCCAGCGCTTTCCCACCCTGGCCGCCGTGGTGGCCCACACGCGCGACCCCAGCGGCGTGCTCTATGCCGAGGGCACGCGCTACGGCGTGGAGCTGAGCTGGAACTTCGGCAACGGCTTCGAGCTGCGCGACCGCATCCTCAAGGCCATCAACGAACTGCAGGCCCAGGAAGCGCAACAGGAAACCGTGCGCCGCCAGGTGCGCGAGACCGCCTCCGCCGCCTGGGGCCGCACCCAGTCCGGCCGCCAGCGCGAAAGCCAGCTGGCCGACGCCGTGCGCGAGGCGCGCGCCGCCTTCGAGGGCCGCCGGCGCCTGCTCGAAGTCGGCCGCGGCAGCCTGGCCCAGGTGCTGGACGCCCAGCTGGACATGCAGCGCCTGCTGCTGGACGAGGCCGACGCCATCTACGACCAGCGCATCAACGAACTGCGCCTGGCGCGCACCACCGGCCGCCTGCTGCCGCAGGACCCGCCCGACCAATGGCTGAACGCGCTGTTCAGCACGCAAAAACCCATTCCAGCAGGTGGCGGCACGCCGGACCCCTCGCCCGGCACGGTGCCCGGCATGGCTCCCGGCCAGGCCCCCTCGCGCATCCGCCCCGACCCCATGGACGCTGCCGTGGCCACCCTGTCCGCCAGCTCCATGCCCCAACGAATCCAGCTGCGCCTTGAGCAGCAGTTGCGCCCCATTTCAGACGCTTTTCAAACCACCGCCGCGCGACAGCAGTGGTGAAGTGGGAAGCAGGGGTTCCCGTGCAGCGGCCGGCTTGGGCCCATCGCCAGCCGCTGCCATCGACAACGATGGGCTTTTGCAACCGAAAGGACGATGCCATGACCGACATCATCAAGAACTTCTGGAAAGACGAGGAAGGCGCCACCGCCATCGAGTACGGCTTGATCGCCGGCCTCATCGCCGTGGGGATCGTGGTGGGCGCCACTGCGCTGGGCACCAATCTGAACGGCCTGTTCACACGGATCGCCACCAAGCTCACCGGCTTCACGCCCTGAGCGCCGGCTCCGGCGCGATCCGAGTGGGCCCGCAAGGGGTCGGCCCGATGCGCGATCGCCATGCCGGCCACCGGCCCCAAGGCAACTTGCAAACCGAAAGGACCATGACATGACCGAAACGATCAAGAACTTCTGGAAAGACGAGGAAGGCGCCACCGCCATCGAGTACGGACTGATTGCCGGGCTGATTGCCGTGGGCATCGTCGTGGGCGCCACCGCGCTGGGCACCGATCTGAACGGACTGTTCAACCGGTTGGCCACCAAGCTCACAGGTCTTGCGCCCTGAAGATGGAGCCGACCTCGCTATGGCTATGCGTCTGCATCACATGGCTCGCAACGATTGCGGCCATGGATCTGCGCATCCGCCGCGTGCGCAACTGGATGGTGCTGCTCGGCCTGGCCACAGGCGCTGGCGCACTGGCCAGTGGGGCCCAGCCGTTCCAGGTCTCGGCCTGGAACGCGCTGGCCGGCATGCTGGCGGGGTTTGCCGTACTGCTTCCTTTCTATGCACTGCGCTGGATGGGAGCGGGCGACGTCAAGTTCGGCGCGGTCGCGGGACTGTGGTTCGGGTGGGGCTTCGACCTGCTGCTGATCTGGACCGGCGGCAGCCTGCTGGCCGGCCTGCACGGTGTACTGGTTCTGTCGCTGCGCCACCTTCGGGACAGCCCCACCGGGCTGTGGCTGCAGGCACGGCTGCCACTGTCCAGCGCGGCCCTGTCCTGGACGGCCCGCCTGGCGCCCCTGGGCGCGACGCCCCGGCCCGCAGGCGCCACCGATGGACCGCGCCAGCCCCAGCGCTCCATCCCCTATGCCGGCTACATGGCCATTGCGGCCATCGCCCTGGCCTGGCGCCACAGCCAGCCACTTGTCTGAACCGGAGATGCCCATGCCTGTCACCTGCCTGCCTCCACGCCGTCCATGGACCGGCTCCGCCACACGCCATGGCCGTGCGCTGCCTGGACGCTTTCCTGCCCTGGAGGAGCTTCTCCGCCATGGCAGGAAAGCGCCAGGGCAGCCCCCGGCCATGAACACCGTCGCAACGCACTTGCACCAGGAGTCCCAGCCATGAACCTCACCAAGATTCTTGCCGGACTGCTGGTGGGGCTTGCCATCGTGCTTGCGGGCCTTGCCTGGATGCTGGGCAGCCAGCCCGCACGCCCCGTGGCTGCCCCCTCCCCCGCGGCCTCGTCGCAGCCGGCCCCCGAACCGGCCCAGCTGCACGCCGTCGTGGTCGTGGCCCAGGCCATTGCCGCAGGCCAGCGCATCGGCAGCGACGATGTGAAGCTGGCCCAGCTGCCTGCCCCCGTGCCGGGCAGCTTTGCCGCAACCGACGACGTGCTGGGCCGCACCACGCTGATGCCGCTCACACCGGGCACCCCGCTGTTCGAGCAGCAACTGCTCAGCGGCCTGGCGCTGCAACTGGAGCCGGGCCAGCGGGCCGTTGCGATTGCCATCCGGGAGCAGATGGCCGCAGGCCACCATGTGCGCCCCGGTGATTTTGTGGATGTCTACTTCACGCTGGACGGCAAGTCCGACCAGGCGCCCGTGGACGCGCAGACCCGGCTGCTGCTGGCGCGCAGCCGCGTGCTGGCCTATGGCGCCGGAAGCGTCGAGCGCCCGCCCCTGTCGGCGGCCCAGCGCCAGGCACAGCAGGACAAGGAGTCGTCAGGCTCGCCGCTGCGCCGCGCCAGCGCCGGCGATCAGGCAGGCCAGCGCCCGGAGAACGTGCAATCGGCCGTGCTGGCCGTGCCGCTGGACGATGTGGAGCGCCTCACGCTGGCCGAGAAATTCGGCCAGCTCACCCTGGCCCTGCGCAACCCCGACGACCTGTCCGTACCCGATCCCAAGCTCTTCGCCGCCCTGCCCGGCGCGCTGCAGCCGGTGGCCGGCCGCCTCAGGAAGGACCAGACGCTGGAGGGTGCAGACCGCGCCTTCGCCGGCCTGCGCATGCAGGACCTGGCCACCGGCGCCGACGCCAGGAACATCCGCAAGCCGGCCGCGCAGCCCATGACGGCCCTCGCGCCCGCCGTGCGGCCGCAGCCGCAGCGGGCCCCGCGCGAACGCACGGTGGAGCTGCACAACGGAGCGGCCGTGCAGATGGTGAACTACTGACAACACACAACAAGAGGGAGATGCCATGAAGTGCAAGAACATCTCGACGGCCGGGGCAACGCCGCTGCAGAGGGCGGTCTGGACGCTGTGCGGCAGCATGGCCTTGCTGGCCTTGACGCCAGCGGTGTCTGCCCCAGCGGACACCGCTGCCGGCCAGGGCATGGCCAACCCTGGTGCCGGCGACATGCTTCCTGGCGAATCCCTGCAGCTGGTGGCCGGGCGCCAGCACCTGATGGCGCTGGCCGACGCCCCGGTCCGCATCGCCGTGGGCGACCCCAATGTGCTGGATGTGAAACTGCTGCGCGCCACGCCGGGCTCCGGCTCCGGCGCCAGTGCCGGCTCCGGCTCCGGCGGAACCGAGCTGCTGCTCACGCCCAAGGCCCAGGGCAGCACCAGCTTGGTGGTGTGGCCCCGCAAGGGCGGCGTTCCCCAGCGCTGGGAGGTCCAGGTCAGAGGCCAGCACCTGCTGCTGGAAAAGCGGCTGGCCTCGGTCCCCGAGCATGCCCAGGCCGTGGCCGAACTGCGCCTGGGCGCGCCCGCCCAGACGCCGCTGGTGGACAACGCGCAGATCGATGTCAGGAGCAACACCGTGCAGGTGGACGTGCAGGTGGTGGAGTTCAAGAAATCCGCCATGAAGCGCGTAGGCGTCAATATCTACAGCGGCGGGCGCAACAACCAGGGCTTCAGCTTCGGCAGCTTCAGCCCCGGCGTGGTCGGCAGCATCAGCACCAATACCAACGGCACGGGCACGGGAACGGGCAATACCGGGTCGGGCGGCACGGGCTCGGGCAACACGGGATCGGGCAGCGTGTCCAACAACACCTCCTCGGCCATTGCCAGCGCCATGAGCCTGGTGATGACCTTCGGCAAGGCCTTCAGCGGCGCCGGCATCGTCACGCAGCTGAGCATCCTCGAGGGCAACGGCATGGCCCGCGTGCTGGCCCGGCCGACCCTGCTGGCACAGACCGGCCAGAACGCCAGCTTCCTGGCCGGCGGCGAGCTGCCGATTCCCGTGCCTGCGCGCGACGGCAACATTGCCATCCAGTACAAGGAATTCGGCATCAAGCTGCAGCTGACGCCCACCATCCTGTCGGACGAGCGCATCGCCCTGAAGGTCTCGCCCGAGGCCAGCGACCTGGACTTCAACAGCGGCGTGACCATCAGCGGCGTCACCGTGCCCGCCATCCGCACGCGCCGCGCGGACACCTCGGTGGAGCTGGCCGATGGCGAGAGCTTCGTCATCGGCGGGCTGGTCAGCCGCGCCACCACCTCCAACGTCAGCAAGGTGCCCGTGCTGGGCGACCTGCCCATCCTGGGCACCTTCTTCAAGAACCTCAACTACACGCAGGAAGAGACCGAGCTGGTGATCATCGTCACCCCGCGCCTGGTCCACCCGCTGCCCGCCAGCACCAACCTCGAAGCCCTGCTGCCGGGCGCGCGCTCCGAGCAGCGCAACGCCGGCAAGGTCTGGCTGCCCTACCTCGCCGGCGGAATGAACCAAGACACCGCCGTACCCGGTTTCTCGTACTGACGACATGACAAGCAAGCCCACCGCAACCGATTCGCCTGTGGACGCCACAGGCTCGCCGGCCATCGGCTCACCCACCTCGCTGGAGACATTGCTGGGTCTGCGTTCCTCGACCTCGCTGGCCGGCAAGCTGCAGCCCGCCACCGACGCGATGGCCCAGGAAAAAGCGCTGCTGGACAAGGCGCTGCTGGACAAGGCGCCACCGGACAGGATGGCGCCGCCCCATGCCGCAGCGGCGTCCGCCGCTGCATCGACTGCCGCGCTGCGCCAGCCGCCACAGCCGCTCGACGATGTGCTGGAGATGGAGCTGCTGTTCATCCATGCCGGCACGCCCGAAAGCGCGCTGGCCCAGTCCTGGATGCAGCGCATGCTGGACGGCACACGGCTGCACGTGGCGCGCTTCCAGGACAACATCACGGAGCAGGTACAGCGCTTCATGCCGCATGCCATCTTTGTGCATTTCGACCCGCTGTCCACCGACGAGGCCGCCCATCTGGCCTCCCAACTGCACATCTCCCACCCCCACCTGCCCTGCGTGGCCGTGGGCCGCACCAAGTACCCGCAGTGCATGCTGGCCGCCCTGCGTGCCGGCGTGCAGGATTTCCTGGACGTGGACGCGCCCGTGCAGACCGCGCTGCAGACCGTGCGCGAGCTGATCAAGCGCATGCCGGCACCGCAGTCCAGCGCGCCCAGCGCGCCGCTGACGGCCATCCTGTCCGCACGCGCGGGCCTGGGCAGCAGCCTGCTGGTCTCGCACCTGGCCTGGTATCTGCAAAAGCGCCTGCACGGCCGGATCGAGGGCAAGGAAATCAGCGCCAGCGAAATCAGCAACGAAACGCTGGACGGCCTGCTCATCGACCTGGGCAATCCCAGCGGCGACTGCTCCCTGTACATGGGAACGCAAAGCGACTTCGACTTCATCGAGGCCGTCAACAACCTGCGCCGCTTCGACCGGCGCCTGGCCTCCACCGGCCTGTCACGCCACGAAAGCGGCCTGCGCATGCTCACGCTGCCGCGCCAGTCCAGCCGCCTGCGCGATGTCTCGTATGCCGACGTCGATGCCCTGCTGCTGCGCCTGCGCCAGTACTTCCGCCACGTGATTGCCGACCTGGGCGCCGTCGTCCCCACCCACCTGGCCATGCGCGTGGCGCTGCGCGCCAGCCAGGTCTGGGTGGTCTGCGACCAGAGCGTGGCCAGCGTGGTCTCCACCACCGAACTGCTGCGGCAGCTGGACGAGCAAAAGATCGAGCGCGAACGCATGCACCTCATCGTCAGCCGGCACGACAGCCAGCTCGAACTGGAGGCCCAGCAGATCGCCAAGCAGCTGCAGCTGCCGCTGCTGGCCACCATCCCCGAGCGCCGCCGGGAGCTGGCCCAGGCCGTCAACCAGGGCCAGCTGCTGCCCAGCCGCCTGCAGCGGGAGCCCTATGTGCAGGCCGTGGACAAGCTCGCCACCTTGCTGATCACCACCCACCACCAGGCCCATGCGGGCGATCAGGCCGCGCCCGCCCGCGGACTGAACCGTTTCTTCCACCGAACAAGAAGCTGAACGCACCATGACGACCACGGCTTATTCCCATCTGGCGGACGCACAGGCCAGCGAGTTCGAGCAAAGCGCGCTGTTCCTCGACCTGAAGAACCGCACGCACGAGCATTTGCTCAGCCGCATCGAGGAGCTGGGCGCCGAGTTCGGCCGCTGGTCGCAGGCTGCCATCGCGCAGTTCGTGCTGATGGAGCTGGACAGCTTCATCCGCCTGCACTCCGTGCCCGTCAACGAGCAGGAGGCGCTGCAGGTGGCGCGCGCCCTCACGCGCGAACTCACGGGACTGGGACCGCTGCAGCCACTGCTGGAGGACCCCCGGGTCGAGGACATCCTCATCAACGGCCATGGCAACATCTACGTCTCGCGCGGCGGCGTGCTGCAGCGCGAGACCCTGCACTTCAAGGACGACGAGCATGTGCTGCGCATCGTGCGCCGCATCCTGGCGCCGCTGGGCCGGCGTCTCGATGAATCCAGCCCCATGGTCGATGCCCGCCTGCCCGATGGCGGGCGCATCAACGTCATCATCGAGCCGCTGTCCATCGACGGCCCCTCGGTCTCCATCCGCAAGTTCCGCAAGGACCCGCTGACGCCTTCCGAGCTGGTGCAGCTGGGCACCTTCAACCACGACATCTGCCGCATCCTGGAGATGGCCGTGCAGGCGCGCTGCAACATCCTGGTCAGCGGCGGCACCAGCTCGGGCAAGACCTCGCTGCTCAACGCGCTGGCCAGCTTCATCCCCTCCAGCGAGCGCATCGTCTCCATCGAGGACACGGCCGAGCTGGCCCTCAACCACAACCATGTGGTGCGGCTGGAAAGCCGCCCCGGCGGCTTCGACGGCTCTGGCCACGTCAGCATCCGCGACCTGCTGCGCAACAGCCTGCGCATGCGGCCCGACCGCATCATCGTCGGCGAAGTGCGCGGCGGCGAAGTGCTGGAGCTGCTGCAGGCCATGAACACCGGCCATGACGGCTCCATGGGCACCATCCACGCCAGCTCGCCGCGCGAGTGCCTGTACCGGGCCGAGATGCTGGCAGGCTTTGCGGGCTTCCAGGGCAGCGAGGTCAGCCTGCGCCGCCAGATCGCCAATGCCGTGGACTTCATCGTGCAGATCGGACGCCTGTCCAACGGCCGCCGGCGCCTGCTGTCGCTGACCGAGGTCACGGGCATGACCGACAACATGATCTCCATGCAGGAGCTGTACCGCTACGAGCCCCAGGTCGGCGGCGACGGGCAGGAAATCGACCACTGGGTCTCGCTGGGCATCTCGCCCCACTCGCCCAAGCTGCTGAGCTGGTGGCGCTCGCAGCAGCAGGCCGGCAGCGGAGGCGTGCGATGACAGGCCTGGCACCCGTGATCCTCATCCTTGGCGCGCTGGCCTGCCTGCTGCTGGCACTGGCGCTGTGGGTGATCATGCGCGGGCGCCGCAAGGAGCATGAGCAGTCGATCAAGCTGCACCTGCAGCGCAGCGTCGAAGGCCACAGGGAGGCGATTGCGCCCGCGCTTGCCATGGCCGAGCCTGTCTACAAGCCCGCCGCGCCGCAGCCTGCGCCGGCGCCTGCCGCGGTGCAATGGCTGAACCAGCGCCTGGGCATCCAGTCCTGGGGCATCTCATCCAACACCCTGGCCCTGTTCGCCATCACCGGCCTGGTCCTGGCCCTGCTGGCTTCCAGCCAGGCAGGAGCGGCGGCAGGGCTGGTGGTGGCCGTGCTCTATGCCGTGCTTCTGGGCCTGGGCATCTGGCGGCGGCAGGCCAAGCGCCGCGAAAGGCTGCTGCAGCAGCTGCCCGGCTTCCTGGACAACATGGTCCGCCTGATCTCCATCGGCAACTCGCCCCATGCGGCCTTCCAGATGGCGCTGAACAACGTCCCCGATCCGCTGGGCGATGCCCTGCAGCAGGCGGCGGCCATGCTCAGTGCCTCGCCCGATCTGGGGCAGGCCATGGGCCAGCTCGAGCGCAACTGGCGCCTGCCCGAATTCGGCCTGCTGGCCGCCGTGTTCCGCATGAGCGTGCGCTATGGCGGCCGCGCCGACCTGGTGCTCGAGCGCGTGTCGGCCTACATCCGCGACCGCCAGTCCGCCGAGCGCGAACTGCATGCGCTGTCCTCCGAGATCCGCATGTCGGCCTGGGTGCTGGCCCTGCTGCCCCTGGTGGTGGGGACGCTGATCATGGTGATCAACCGGGGCTATTTCATGCGCATGTGGAACGACGACAGCGGCCAGACCATGGTCCTGGTCGCCGCCGCCCTGGAAGCCCTGGGCGCCTTTCTCCTGTACCGGCTGGCCAAGCTGAGGTGAACCCATGACAGCACAGGCACAAGCACACGCCCGCCCACCCGTCTGCGCAAGGAGCCACGCATGAACACGCAGCAACTGTGGATCGCCAGCATCGGCCTGGGCGCCCTGGGATTGGTGCTGTGGGCGTCCACCCTGGTGTGGAGGCTGTGGCGCTCGGCACGCGCCTCCAGCCAGGTCGCCAGGATCCTGCAGGCGCGCGACTCGGCATCGACCACGAAGGCGGCCACGAAGAGCGCCATGCAGGCCAACGACGCGCAACTGCTCAACCCGCTGTCCATCAACGTGCGTTCGTCCGATTCCCCGCAGGCGGTGGCGGCCAACCTGCCGCCACCGGCCTGGCTGCAATGGGGCGTGGCCAAGGCCCTGCTGGCCGATGAGGACCGCAAGCTGCTGGACCAGGCTGGCGTGGGCACGCGCAACGGCAGCATGGCCTATGTGGCCAGCCGCATGGTGCTGTGCGTGGTCCTGCCCCTGCTGGCGCTGGGTGTGCTGCGCCCCGGCGAGAACGCTGCGCTGGTCTACGGCTTTGTGGGAGTGAGCCTGGGGCTCATGCTTCCCAAGTGGTTTCTGCGCTTGCGGGCCAAGGGCCGGCGCGAGCAGGTGGTCGAGGAACTGCCGCTGTTCGTGGACCTGCTGAGACTGCTGCAGGGCGTGGGCCTGAGCGTGGACCAGAGCCTGCAGATCCTGGCCTCGGAGTTCAAGGGCGTGCTGCGCGTCATCAGCGGCGAGCTGGCCCTGGCCAACCAGCTCTACAACACCGGCCGCACGCGCGAGCAGTCCTTCCAGCGCATGGTCAACATGAGCGCGGACGACGACATGAGCGCCATCGTCAACCTGCTGGTGCAGGTGGACAAGCATGGCGGCGCCGTGCAGGAGCCGCTCAAGGAATTCAGCATCCGGCTGCGCGAAAAGCGCCAGGCCAGCTTCAAGGAAAAGATAGGTTCCATCACCGTCAAGATGACGGGCGTCATGGTCCTCACGCTTTTGCCCGCCCTGCTGGTCATCACGGCGGGCCCCGGTTTCCTGGCCGTGATCAGGGCATTGACAACCATGGGAGGACGCTAGGCATGAAACACCACAAAGGCACCCCCGCCGGGCGGACGCCAGCGCTGACAGCACTGACAGCGCGGACAGCCCTGGCTCCCCTGGCCATGGCCCTGGCCCTGGCCGGCTGCGCCGGCAAAGGGCCGCAAGGCTACGGCGCCACCTCTTCGCAGCAGGAGACCGCAGCCCAGGCACAGCAGCAGCTGCAAAACGCCCAGCAGGCCACCCAGGTCGACAACGCCCAGACCTATCTGGACCTGATCACGCAGATGCAGCAGGCCGGCCAGTGGTATGCATCGCTGGCGCATACCGAGGCCTTCGAGCAGCAATACGGCACGCAACCGGAATCGCGCCTGATGCGGGCCGACGCGCTGCGCAACACCGGCCAGGCCGAGCAGGCCCGGCAGGCCTACCAGGCGCTGCTGCAGGGCGCCACCACGGCACGCGCGCGGCGCGGCCTGGGCCTGCTGCACGCAAGCCAGGGCGAGTATGGCCAGGCCGTGGAACAGCTGGAGAAGGCGCGCCAGCTCAATCCCATAGACGCCAACGTGCTCAGCGACCTGGCCTACGCCCACATGCTCGACGGCCAGCTGGCCGCCGCGCAGATGCCCATCATGCAGGCCTCGCAGCTGGCCCCGGCCAACGCGCGGGTGCAGCTGAACATGGCGCTGTTCTGGCTGGCCAGCGGCAACGAGACCCAGGCCTCCCAGCTGCTGCGCCAGCTGGCGCAGCCCCAGGCCAAGGGCGCCCTGCCCATGATCGACCAGACCTCGCTGCAGACCCTGCAGTCCCAGCTGGCCAGCGTGAACGAGGCGGTGCGCCTGCGCGGCGGCCAACTGTCCGCAGCGCCCGCGCCCGGGACCCGGCAGGCACGGGGCGTGGAGCCCGTGCCCAGGCCCGCCACCGACGCGAGCGCCCTGCCGGCCGGCATCACCCGGCGCATTCTTCTGTCCGAGCCGTCCGGCGCCGCCGGCGCAGCACCGGCCTCGCCACTTTGAGGACCACGACATGCCAGACACACACCGCATGCATTTGCCCCGCCGCGCAGCCGCCGCAGCGCTGGCGCCCTGGCTGCCGGCTGCCGGCCTGGCCCTGACACTGGCCCTGACCCATACAGCCCCGGCACACGCCCAGGCCTTTGGCGAAGTGCAGAGCCCGCCCGAGCAGGTGGATGCACGGCCCCATGTGTTCGCCGAGCCCTCCACCGACTCCATCCTGGCCGGCTACACGCTCTACACCAACCCCGATGGAACCGTGATGTACGTGCCCCGGCGCGAGATCGACATCGGCGGCGGCACCCTGCGGCTGCTGGGAATGCAGCACAGCCAGCCGGGCCAGCGTGCCCGCCCCATCGACGGCGAGCAGGCGCGGCGCAGCTATGCGCGCTACCTCAAGAGCTTCGAGACGGAAATCCCCGCCCTGTACAAGACCGGCGTCGAAGCCGGCGGCAAGAACTGAGCCCGCCCCGGCCAGCAGCTTGAGGAACGACCATGATCCGGCGCCCACTCCGCGCTCACCGCCCCCACCGGCCTGCCAGCCTGCGGCAGCGGGGGGTGTACGCGCTGGAGTGGGCCATCATCTTCCCGGTGTTCTTCGCCCTGCTGTACGCCTGCATCAGCTACGGGCTGGCGTTCCTGGTGCGCGAATCCATGCAGGCCGCCGCCGAGGACGCCGCGCGGGCCACGCTGCGCTACCAGACCAGCCGCAGCGCCCGCCTGGACGCAGCCCGCAGCCTGGTGCAGCAGCGGCTGGACTGGCTGCCGGCCGACCTGAGGCCCACGGCAGGCAGCATCGACGTGCGCATCTGCAGGCTGCAAAACAGCGAGCTGTGCTCGGCCACGCTGACCTGCGGCGTGCTGGTGGCCGAACGCTGCATGGTGCGCGTGGGCTTCACCATCCCTTATGGAACCAGCCCGATAGCACCCGCCCTGCCGGGCTTCGGCCTGGTCATGCCGACGACGCTGACCGCCAGCGCCAGCATCATGGTGGACAGGGGGGGGCTATGAAGCTCCCCCTGAGTCGCTTCGCGCCTTCCCCCTCTCTCGCTTCGCAGGAGGGGGGCATCCGGGCCACCGGCGACACCCTCGGGGCGGGGCGGCGCGGCCGGCTTAGGCCCTTCCTCGGTGTCCCTGGGTTGGGGCATGCCGTGCGTGGGGCACGCCCTGCTGCATCGGCCGAGTTCATGCAGGACACCGGCGATACCTTCGCGGCAGGGCCGCGCAGGCGGCAGCGCGGCGTGGCGGCGGTGGAGTTCGCGTTGATCGCCGGGGTGATGGTGATGCTGCTGATGGGCATGTTCGTGTACTGGCGCGTGCTGCAGGCCCAGCAGTCGGTGGCGCGCGCCACGGGCGACGGCGCGCGCATGGTCCAGCATCTGGCCTTCGGCGGGATGGCTGGCTTCAATCCGGCCAAGCCGGCCGAGCGCGCCAACATCCTGCAGGCCACCACCGACGTGGTGAACCAGAGCCTGACGGCCAGCGGCATTCCGCCCGGCACGGCGCCCACCCAGGTGCAGATCGACTGGACCAGTTCCCAGGCCACGCTGAGCGTGGTGTACATGCTTCCCCCCGTGCTGGGCCAGGGCCTGCAGGTGGGCAGCCAGACCCTGGGCGAACCCACGCGCCTGGAGGCCCGCAGCCTGATCAGGCTCGCCCCCGGCAGCTAAGACAGGAGGACCAGAGCATGCTCACCCACCTCCCCGCATCCGTACGACGCCCCAGAACGCGCCGGCAAGGGCGCCGGCAAGGCGGCAGCCTGCTGGTGCAGTTCGCCCTGCTGGGCTCGGTGCTGTTCCTGCTGCTCGGCATCGTGGACCTGGGCTACATGTACTACGCCAAGCGCGACCTGCAGCGCATTGCCGATCTGGCAGCCACCCAGGCCGCCCAGACCATCAATGCCGAGCGCAGCAACCGCGCCGCCTGCGTGACGGCGGGCGAGGACAGCATCACGGCCAACTGGCCGGTTCCCCTGACCCGCAGCAGCGCCCAGACCCTGGTCAGCTGCGGCAACTGGAACCCGGCGGACCCGGCCAGGCAGTCCAGCGGCGGCCGCTTCTTCGACGCCGCCTCCGGCCCGCTCAACGCGGCGCGCGTCACGGTGGGCGGCACCTCGCCCACCATCTTTCCCGGCACCTGGAGCCGCCTCGTGGTGGCCGAGGCCATTGCCATGCGCAACGACTCGGTGGCGTCCTTCCAGGTGGGCTCGCAGCTGCTGCGCTTCAACAAGGACACGCCGCTGGGCGGGCTGCTGGGCCTGGTGGGGCTGGACGTGGGCATGCTGACCCTGCTGGACTCCAAGGGCCTGGCCGACGCCAAGATCAGCCCGGCCGGCCTGCTCAAGGCCCTGGGCGTGAACCTGGGCATAGAGCAGCTGCGCGCGCTGTCGCCCGAGGGCCTGGCCAACATCGCCAGCGTCACCCTGCTGAACGTGATCGATGCCTCCATCAGCGCCATCACCGACAACGCGCTGGCCGTGCAGCTCAACGCGCTCAAGACCCAGATCATCAACGCGGGCCTGAGCACCATCAAGATCCCGCTGGGCAGCCTGGATGACCAGAAGGGCCTGTTCGCCTTCCTGGGCGCCGGCCGCACCGATCCGCTGAACGCGGCCATGGACGTGCAGTTGGGCATCGGCGACGTGCTCAAGACCGCCATCGCCATCGGCGCCAACGGCCATGCGCTGCAGGCCAACCAGCTCGATGTGGCCGGCCTCATCAAGGCCCAGCTGACCATCGTGCAGCCGCCCACCATTGCCGTGGGCCCCGTCGGCACGCAGGGCTACAGCGCTCAGATCCGGCTGAACCTGAACGTGGACACGGACCAGTTGCTGGGCGGCGCGCTCAAATGGCTGGTCAAGGACATCCTGGGCACCCAGGTCAAGCTGCCCATTGCCGTGGACATCACCAACGCCACGGGCACGCTGACGGCGCTGCAGTGCAGCGCCAGCCCGCAGACCATGGACCTGTCGGTCAAGTCCTCCATCCTCAACGCCTGCGTGGGCAAGATGGACCCGGCCAACAAGCAAAGCTGCGAGAAGGGCCTGCAGGACGAGCAGCTCATCACCCTTCTGCACCTGCCCGTGCTGACCGGCAAGCTGTGGGTGCCGGCCCTGGAGTACACCGACTCCACCACGGGCCTGGGCATGGAGCCGGGCTACGAAGATCCGGCCGACCCCAACTGGTCCAAGACCAACCGCTCCACGCAGGTGAACCAGCTGGCGCTGGGCGACACGGTCGACAACATCGTCACGGGCCTGCTCAACCTGCTCAGCGGCCTGCTGCAGCCGCCGGGCACCACGCCCACCGACATCACCACGCGGCTGCTGGGCTCCTATCTGGACGCCTCCATGGTGAACGGGCTCTACAACGTGACCAGCCTCACCAACCTGCTGCTCAACGGGCGCGGCGTGGCCAGCGACAAGGACTACATGCCGCCGCTGCTCACCTCCAACTTCACGTTCAACAACGCCATCGCCAAGTCCTGCCTGCTGGTGGCCTGCCCGTCCTCCACCTGGAACAGCGGCACGTTCTCGGCAGCCCTCAACTCCTACACCAGCGTGCCCGGCGGCCTGCTGGATGTGCTGGGCATCTCCACCTACGACAACGGCTACCAGAGCTGCGCGGGCCTGCTCAGCTCGCTGCTCAACTGGAACGGCTGCGTCAAGCACAACGTGACCAAGCTGCTGACCTCGCACCCGCAGTACCTGTACGCGATCAACGCCAACAGCCCCGAGATCCAGTCCCTGCTCAACCGCGACAACAACCTCACCTGCACCGGCGCCCTGTGCACCCTGCTCAAGCCGGTGATCACCGGCGTGCTCAAGCCCATCCTCAACGGCGTGGGCGGGCTGCTGACCACGGTGCTCAAGGACACGCTGGGCCTGGAGGTGGGCCGCACCGACATCAAGGCCCTGTCCATCGGCTGCGACACGGCGCAACTGGTTTTTTGAACTGCACAGGCCATCCAATCCATGAATCGACAACGAGGGAATGCAACGTGAATCTGGACGAGCTCGTCATCTATGTCTGGGAAGGCCAGGCCGACATCGCCGAGCGGGTGGAGCGCTGCGTGCTCAACCTGGGCGTGGACGTGGTGCGCGCCGACGGGCTGACCCTGCCCGCCGACACCAGCGAGCTGGGCAATGCGATCGCCGTGGTCAGCGTCTCGGTGCTGGAGGGCGCGCGCTTCACGCGCCAGGGCGTGGAGGGCACCTTCGGCATGCCCGTGCTGTGGGTCAGCGCCAAGCAGCGCGACGCCAACGCCGGCACCTATGCCATGGAGTACTCGCATGTGCTGCCCTTCGACTTCACGGGGGCCGAGCTGCGGGCCATGCTGGTGCGCATACTGCGGCGCATGCAGAGCAACCAGCGCCAGGTGCAGCGCTCGGAGGACATCATCGCCGTGGCCGACTGCATGCAGCGCCTGCTGCGCGACGTGGACACCTTTGCCGACTGCGAGCACAGCGTGCTCATCATCGGCGAGACCGGCGTGGGCAAGGAGCGCATTGCCGAGCGGCTGCACGAGCGCAACAACCGCTACGGCCAGGGCCCCTTCGTGGTGGTCAACTGCGGCGCCATCCCGGACGGGCTGTTCGAGTCCCTGTTCTTCGGCCACGCCAAGGGCTCGTTCACGGGCGCGGTCAATGCCCACAAGGGCTATCTGGAGCAGGCCAACGGCGGCACGCTGTTCCTGGACGAGATCGCGGACCTGCCGCTGTACCAGCAGGTCAAGCTGCTGCGCGTGCTGGAAGAGCGCGCCATCACGCGGCTGGGGTCGGCCGCCGCCGTGAGGCTGGATTTCCGGCTGGTGGCGGCCACCAACAAGCCGCTGCGCGGGCTGGTGCGCGAGGGACGCTTTCGCGCCGACCTGTTCTTCCGCCTGGCCGTGATCGAGCTGCAGATCCCCAGCCTGGAGGAGCGCGGCGAGGCCGACAAGCTGGCCATCTTCCACGCCATCCTGCACAAGGTGGTGGGCGAGGCCACGATGAAGGAGCTGGGCGAGCCGCCCTTCTTCATCCTCGACGCCGTGGCCCAGATGTACTTCCCCGGCAATGTGCGCGAGCTGCGCAACCTGGCCGAGCGCATCGGCGTGGCCGCCCGCCAGACGCGCGACTGGAACGCCGACGGCGCCACGCAGCGCATCCTGCAGCACGCCCAGGCCCTGTCGGCCACCACCTTCCCGCCGGACGCCGGCGCCGCCGAGCCCCTGCTGGCCGACCGCAGCAACTGGGACATGGACGAGCGCAACCGCATCATCGCGGCGCTCAACACCAATGACTGGAAGCGCCAGAACACGGCCCAGCACCTGGGCATCAGCCGCAAGGTGCTCTGGGAAAAGATGCGCAAGTACCAGATCAGCGACGGCGAGCCCGAAGTGCCCGTGCCGGGCTGAGCACGCCCTCCGACACATCCCATCCCCCCACGCCATGGAGACCTCCACGAACATGCAGGACAAGCCGGTCATCATCTTCGTCAGCGCCGTCTACCCCAGCCAGTACAGCCTGCTGTGCAGCCACCTTCGCGCCAGCGGCGCGGCCGACAGCTGGTTCATGACCATGCCCGGCCATGCCGAGAACTACGCCAGCCAGTGCGACCACCTGCTGTCGTTCCGGCCCGATGGCGACATCGTCGGCCCGCAAAGCTACTACTACTCCAGCAAGGTGGAGCGCTCGGCGCGCATAGGCCGCGGCCTCCTGCAGGGCCTGCAGGCCTTCGAGAAGGAAAAGGGCAAGCGCATCGACGTGGTGGTCGCCCACTCGCTGTGGGCCGCGCCCAACCTGCTGTACGGCGAGATCGATGCCGCCATCGTCAGCTACATCGAATTCCCCAGCTACCGCGTGCACGGCAACGAGCCCGACTACCCGCCCGACCTGTCCCAGCGCCTGGCCGACCGCAACATGGAAATGCTGCACTACCACCAGGTGCTGTGCAGCGACCTGACCATCGCGCCCAGCGCCCATGCGCGCTCGCTGTTCCCGCCGCTGCTGCAGGAGCGCGTGGCCGTGCAGTTCGAGGGCTTCGACATCCAGGCCCCTGACGAGCAGGCCGAGCCGGTGCCGCGCCAGGACGCGCGCTTCACCGTGGCCTTCTCATCGCGCGACCTGTCCAGCTCCAAGGGCTTCGAGACCTTCATGCGCCTGGTCGACCGCCTGGTGCGCGAGGGCGATGGCCAGCAGATGCGCTTCATCGCCCTGGGCGACCCCACGGCCGTGACCTACGGTTACGAACAGCAATGGGTGGAGCGCCGCTACCAGGGCAAGGTGGCCAGTTTCCGCGACCATCTGCTGCAGATCCACCCGGCCGCACAGGTGGTGGAGTTCCCGGGCAAGCTGCCGTACGACGAGTTCGCGCGCACCCTGGCCTCGGTGGACCTGTTCCTCTACCCGCTGCGCTACGGCGTGGCCAACTGGGGATTGATGGAGATCCTGGCGCGCGGCGGCTGCGTGATCGGCTCGAACTGGGGCTTTGTGCCGGAGCTGGTGCAAAACGACGTCAACGGCCTGCTGCTGCCCGACAGCGACGACGCCTGGATCGGCGCCATCCGCCAGCTGCGCGACGACCCGGCCCGGCGCCAGCGCTACAGCCGGGCCGCGCGCGAGACGGGCAAGCGCTTTCACATCTCCAACGTGGCACCGCGCTTCATGGACCTGTTCCGCCTGGCCATGGCGCGGCGCAGGGCGAGCCCGCTGATGCTGGAGTGAGGTGCAATGCGGGCCGGGCCCGGCCTGCGTTCAGGTGCGGGCCCTTGCGCGCCTAGGCGGCGGACAGCGCCGATGCAGGGGCCCCGACAGCCCCGACAGCGCCGACGGCCCCGCCAGTCCCGCTGTCGGCAGCCGAAAGAGCCGTCACACGGTCCATGCCACTCCAGCTCAGGGCCATGCTCAGTGCCATGTCCAGCGCGTCGCCCTCCTGCGCCTCGGACGCCTGCAGCACCTCCAGCACATCGGCCACGCACACCACCTGGTCGAGCAGCCCATGCAGCGATGGCCGGGCTATGAAAAACCCCTGCACGCCATGCGCCCCCGCAAGCGCCACGGCCTCCATGCCCTGGGCGGACTCCACGCCTTCCACGATCACGCAGGCGCCGCGGTCGGCGCACAGGCTGATCAGGCCCTGCAGCATCCGGGCCGACGGCCGGGCCTGCAGGCTCTGGTCCAGCACGGACTTGTCGATCTTGACGATGTTGGCGCGCAGCTTGCCCAGGATGTCCAGGCCACCGCGCCGGGGAACGATATCGTCCAGCGCCACGCGCACGCCCAGGATCTGCAGGTGCCGCACCAGGCCCAGCGCGGCCTTCTCGCAGGGGAAGACACCGGTCTCGGTGATCTCCAGCACCAGGCGCTGGGCGATCTCGGGCCGCTCCTCCAGATAGTCGAACACGCCTTCCCACCAGGTCTCGTCGCAGAACGAGGCGGCCGACAGATTGCAGCCCAGGCTGTGGCCGGTCTTCATCTCCAGCGCCCCTATCACCGACCACAGCACGCTGCGGTCCAGCCGCGCGGCCAGGCCCAGCCGCTCCAGCGCCTCGATGGCATGGGGCACGGCATAGTTGTCGTAGGCAGAGAACACGCTGCGGCGCAGCAGGCACTCGTGGTAAAGCGTGCGGCCCGTGCCGGTCCCACTGCCTCCCCCTGCCATGCCCCCGGGCTCCAGCAGCGTCACGGGCTGGAATGCCAGCGCCAGATGGCCCAGCCGCAGATCGTCCAGCAGGCGGCCCGCCAGCTGCATGTCGGCCTGGTAGCCCTTGATGAGCCTGGCGGGCATTCTGCGCACCGCCATGTCCTGGCCGCCCGCCGTGGCGTGGCCCTTGCCGCGTATCTCGTGCAGCCCCGCGAAGGAGACGCAGCCCAGCGCCTGCACCTCGGCCCGCAGATAGGCCTGGCGCGAGCCGTGCACCACAGGCTCGCTCACCAGGGCGGACTCCAGCGCATGCATCCAGCCATGCCGGGCATGATGGCCGGGCAGCACCGTGTCGGCCAGCGTGCGGGGGTCGAACCCGCGAACCAGCAGCGTATCGCCCGCGCGCTCCAGCGATTGGGCATCGATGCCCAGGCCCTTGAGCCGGTCCATGCAGGCCTGCATGGCCTCGTCGCAGAAACCGTTGCCATAGACGCTGCGCCAGGCCTGCAGGGGCGGCAGCCAGATGGCCAGATCCAGGGGCATGTCGCTGTGCGAGGGTTCGATGATGTCGTGCATGGTGAGCGCCTTCGTTCAACGGCCTGCAATGGGTTGTGAATAGCAGTGAAATCCGATCGCCCTGCGCCCCCGGCCGGCCGGCCCGCCGCCGAGCATGCCGGCATCCACGGCCGACAGCGCCAGGTCCACATGGCCGGCCACCAGGTCAAAGACCACCGAGCAGGCATCCGCCTTGCGGCTGAAATACGCCAGCGTGGCATCCGTTCCGCCGGCAAAGCTGCCCAGCAGCGCCTGCCCGTCCTGCTCCTGGAACACCGCCTGCGCGCTGCCCTGCTGCGGCACGATGACCCGGTCGCCCTGCTGCAGCAAGGCGCCGGCCTGCGCCACGATCACATCGCTGCGCCGCACGATGCGCACGCCCTCGCTCACCCGCGTGAGCAGCGCCACCGGCGCCGCCTGCGCCACCTGCGCATGGGGGCTTCCGTCGCCCGCCTCGCGCGCAGCGGTGCGCGGCACGGCGGCAGACGCAAACGACGCGGGTACGTTCAACGGCTTGCTGCGCGCCCTTTCCGGGTAGGCGCGCAGTCGCGGCAGGGGCATGCCTGCAAACGACAACGAGACAGCGGCCATGGTTTCTCCTCCGAAAGACAGCGATCAATGGGGCGGCCGGCGCAGCACACGGTTTTCCAGACACTGCGACAAGCTTTTTGCATCCTGTTGCAACAAGCGTGCCATGGACCTGGACGTCTTCATCCAACGCCAAGCCATCTGTAACCTATTGATTTATTTGGGCACCCAAGCACAGCCACCACCGTGTCACCCTGCGGCGTTACGTGCGATGTCACGTAACGCCGGCACGCCACGGCGTTACTTTCACGGCGGCCGCGCAGGACGACGCAGCCCTGACTGCCAGGCGCGGCCCCCCTTTCGGTGTATGTTCCAGCGCATCACTTCAGGAGCCGGCCCTGTCCCCGCAAAAGTCCATCCAACGGGATCTGGTGATCCTCTGGCTCACCATCTCGGCCGTCGCCCTGGTGCTGGCGTGGCTGCTGTTGCTGTTGACCCGGCAGGGCACCGAACCGCAGATTGCCCGCGCCCGCGACGCCGCAGGCGTCAGCTGCAGCGCACTGCAGGCCGGGGCCGCGCGCATGGGACTGGCGGGGCTGATGGCGGACACGCCCAGCGCACAGGCCCGGTCCGCCGCGCAGGCCGTGCTGGACCTGGCGCTGCGCGACCGCCCCGGCATGGAAGGCGGCTTCTGGCGCGAGGGCCCCGGCGTGGTGGCCTATGCCTTTCCCACCTATGACGGCTCGGGCATCAAGCGCGATGCGCCCAGTGCGGAGATGGAGCGCATCGCCTCCACCGCCCAGCGCGCGCGGGACGGCGCAGGCCTGGTGACCGACCTGCGCCCCGGCCTGCGCGAGGCGGTGGTCTTTGCCGCCTGCCCGGCCCAGGCCGATGCGCCCGCCCTGGTGGCCTGGACGCTGATGCGCGTCCCCCTGATCAGCGCCGACGTGGTCAACCCCCTCATCCTTGCCGTCAGCCTGCTGCTGGGCATGGTCCTGGTCTCGGGCCTGTGGCTGGGCAGAATGCTGCGGCGCTGGCAGCGGCAGTCGGCACAGATGGAGCAGCAACTGCTCGGCGCCGAACGGCTGGCCACCCTGGGCCGGCTGTCGGCCGGCCTGGCACACGAGATCCGCAACCCGCTGGGCACCATGCGCATGAAGGCCGAGAACGCCCTGGCCGCGCCCGAGCCACTGCGGCAGGCCCGCAGCCAGGGCGCCCTGGAGGCCGTGCTGGCACAGACCGCGCGCCTGGAAGACCTGGTATCGAGCCTGCTGGCCTTGACCCAGCCCTTCCGCGTGCACCCGGAGCCCGTGGACCTGCAGCAGCTGCTGGACGAAAGGCTCCAGGCCCATGCAGAAATGGCCCAGGCCAGCGGCGTGCAGCTGGCAACGGCGGTGTCCGCCGGCCTTGCCCGGGACCTGCAGGAAGGGCGCCGCCCGCTGCTGGACCCCGCACAGATGGCCCGCGCGCTGGACAATCTGCTGCTCAACGCCCTGGCGCACACGGCGGACGGCGGCCGGGTGGAACTGGGCGCGGACCGGGACGCCAAAGGCTGCCTGCGGCTGTGGATTGCCGATGACGGCACCGGCATCGCGGCCGAACTGCGCGACACGCTGTTCGAGCCCTTCACCACCGCACGCCCCGGCGGCACCGGGCTGGGATTGGCGCTGGTGCGCGAAATCGTGCTGGCCCATGGCGGCCGCATCGCGCTGGGCAAGACAACACAAGGCACCCGCATAGAAATGGAATTTCCATGGCCCGCATCCTGATCGTTGACGATGACACGGCCTTCCGCGAAAGCCTGGCTGAGATGCTGGGCGACCTGGGCCACGCAGTCAGCGCGGCGCCCACGGTGGCGGCGGGGCTGCAGGTGCTGCAGGGCGGTTCGGTGGATGTGGCCATCGTCGATCTGCGCATGCCCGGCGAGGACGGGCTGGCCTTCCTGCGCAAGGCCCGCGGCCTCTCGCGGGCGCCCTGCATCATGCTCACGGCCTATGCCAGCGGCAGCAACACCATCGAGGCCATGCGCCTGGGCGCCTTCGATCACCTGACCAAGCCCATTGCCAGAACCTCGCTGGTCGAGGTGCTGGAGCGCGCCTTGCTCAGTGCCGGCCAGGCCGGCAGCCCCGAGAACGCCGCACAGAATCCGGCGCAGAACCCGGAGCAGGATGGCGATGAAGCCGAGCTGGTCAGCGGCAGCGAGGCCATGCGGCAGGTCTTCAAGCGCATCGGCCTGGCGGCGGACAGCGACGCCACCGTGCTGGTGCTGGGCGAGACCGGCACGGGCAAGGAACTGGTGGCACGCGCCCTGCACCGCAACAGCGCCCGGGCGGAACGCCCCTTCGTGGCCGTCAACTGCGCCGCCATTCCGGCAGACCTGATGGAAAGCGAACTCTTCGGCCATGTGAAGGGCGCCTTCACGGGCGCCGTCAGCGACCGCGCCGGGCGCTTTCGCGAGGCGCAGGGCGGCACGCTGTTCCTCGATGAAGTGGGCGACATGCCGCTGCCCACGCAGGCCAAGATCCTCCGGGCGCTGCAGGAGCGCGAAATCACGCCCGTGGGCGCCAGCCGGGCGCTGCCCGTGAACGTGCGCATCATCGCGGCCACGCACCGCGACCTGCCGGACGCCGTCAGGCAGGGGCGCTTTCGCGAGGATCTCTGGTACCGGCTCCAGGTCGTGCCCGTGCACCTGCCGCCGCTGCGCGAGCGCCTGGGCGACGTGCTGCTGCTGGCCGAGCATTTCCTGCGCCAAGGCGGCGGCGCCTCGCCCAAGCGCCTGGGTGCCGACGCCGCGCGCCTGCTGCTGGCGCACGACTGGCCCGGCAACGTGCGCGAGCTGCGCAACGCCATGGAGCGCGCGGCCCTGCTGTGCCCCGGGCCGGTCATCGGGCCGGAGCACATCGGCCTGCAGCCTGCGGCGGCGAACGGCCCCGCCATCGACTGGAACGGGCCGCTGGCCCCCGCCGTCGCCCAGCTGGAACGTGAAATGGTCACGCGCGCCCTGGCCGCAACCATGGGCAACCGTGCCGAGGCCGCACGCCGCCTGGGACTGTCGCGCCAGCAGCTGTACCGCAAGCTGGCGGAGTTCGGCCTGGGTTGAGGCAGCAGCGGGCACAGGCGCCGCCTGCGGTGTCCGAATGGGTGACACCCCCTGTCGCCATCTCGGACACATGGCCCGCATCAGCGACCGCAAGCCCTTGATTTCATGAGGTTTCCGGATGGCATGGCGCTTGCATTGGACTGTGCATGTCCATCGCCAACCCAGGAGCCATCATGACCCGTCTCACCCTTTCTTCCGCCGCCCTGTGGCTGGGTGCCAGCGCACTGAACGCGCATGCCGCCCCGCCCCTGCCTGCCCACGGCCCTGGCGCGCCCCACGCGGCCATGCCGCACGCGCAGGCCGTGCTCGAGAGCCCAGTCGCCCGGCTGCTCACCAACCCTTACGGGGAAGTGGACGGGCTGCGCCTGAACGACGGCACGGTGGTCCGGTTCCCGCCCCACATGGCCGATGCGCTGACGACCGCCGTGAAGGTGGGCGACACGGTGCGCATCATCGGCCGCAGCGAAGCCGGTGGTGCGGTCAAGGCCGACGCCATCGTGAACACCGCCACCGGCCAGACCGTGTATGACCAGCCACCGGAGCCCGGCCGCGCCCGCCCCATGCCCCCGCACCTGCGCATGGCAGGACTGCAGACGCAGCAGGCCCAGGGCCGCATCGAGGCTGTTCTCACCGGCCCGCGCGGCGATGCCAACGGCGTCATCCTGTCCGACGGCGCCATCGTGCGCTTTGCCCCCCATGCGCTGCAGCAGCCGCTGCAGCCGGGGCAGCTGTTTGCCGCCTCGGGCCTGGGCACGCGCAACGCGCACGGCACCTCGCTGGAGGCCATCAGCATGGGTGCGAGCCTGTCGGACCTGCAGCCGCTGTACGACCGCGCGCGCTGACGCCACCGCCCGGCCACCGGGGCCGGGCGGGTTCCTGCCCCTTCCTGGTTTCCTGCTTCCCTGCTGCCCTGCTCTCCCGCTTTCACCGAGCCCGCCATGTCCCCCAAGATCGCCCCCGTCCTGCTGCTGCTGATCTCCAACGTCTTCATGACCTTCGCCTGGTACGGGCACCTGAAGTTCGAGAACCGGCCGCTGTACCTCGTCATCCTGGTGAGCTGGCTGATCGCGCTGGCCGAGTACTGCTTTGCCGTGCCCGCCAACCGGCTCGGCCATGAGGTCTACAGCGCGGCCGAGCTCAAGACCATCCAGGAGGTGATCACGCTGGTGGTCTTCGCCGTTTTCTCCGTGCTCTATCTGGGCGAGAAGCTCACCCTCAACCACCTGGTGGGCTTCGGCTTCATCTGCCTGGGCGCCTTCTTCGTGTTCAAGGGCCCTTTGCGCTGAAGGAAGCCGCCATGCACCGCACACACCACCATGCGCGGCGCTGGCTGCCGGGGCTCCACTTCTTCCTGGCCGATGTGCGCGACGGCCTGGGCCCCTTCCTGGGCGTCTTCCTGCTCGCCCAGGGCTGGCGGCTGGACGATATCGGCTACGTCATGGCCCTGGGCGGCATCACGGGCATGCTGGCCACCACGCCGCTGGGCGCGCTGGTCGATGCCTCGCGCCGCAAGCGCAGGCTGCTGGCAGCGGCCATCGCCCTGCTGCTGGCGGGCAACCTGGCCATCTGGATCGCACCGTCGCTGGCCGTGACGGCGGCATCGCAGGTCATCACCGGCGTGGTCGCGGCCTTGATCGCCCCCTGCCTGCTGGGCATCACGCTGCAGATCACCGGCCATGCGGACCTGCCCCGGCAACTGGGCATCAACGAAGCCTGGAACCACGCCGGCAACGTGGCCACGGCCGCACTGGCGGGGGCCATGGGCCTGCGCTGGGGACTGCCTTCCGTCTTCGTGCTCATGGCCTTGATGGGCTGCGCCTCGCTGGCCTGCCTGGCGCTGATGCGGCTGGATGAAACCCCGCAAGGCACGCCGCCCCCAGAGCAGGCCGGGCCTTGCGCACCCGGCCTGATGCACGTGCTCACGGGCACGCCGGCGCTGCGGGTGCTGGCCGTGGCCATGCTGCTGTTCCACCTGGGCAATGCCGCCATGCTGCCGCTGCTGGGCCAGGCCGCCGTGGCGCGCGGCCATGCCAACCCCAGCGGCTTCACGGCGCTGACCATCATCGTGGCGCAACTGGTCATGATCCCCATGGCCCTGCTCGCCGGGCGCCACGCCCAGCGCAGCGGCTACTGGCTGCTGGTCAAGGCGGCCCTGCTGTCGCTGCCGCTGCGCGGCCTGGTCGCCGCCACCTGGGATTCGGACTGGGCGCTGATCCCCGTGCAGGTGCTGGACGGCGTGGGCGCCGGGCTGCTGGGCGTTGCCCTGCCGGGCCTGGTCGCGCAGACGCTGCGCGGCACCGGCCACGTCAACGCAGGCCTGGGCGCCGTGATGACGCTGCAGGGCCTGGGCGCGGCCGCCAGCCCGGCACTGGCGGGCTGGATCGCGCAGCGCTTCGGCTTTGATGCGGCCTTTCTTTCGCTGGGCGGCATCGCGGTGCTGGCCCTGGCGCTGTGCTGGTTCGGCGCACCGTCCGAACACCGGGCGGCCCGTCTCCAGCCCAAGGCCTGAGGACCGGCAGCGCACGGCTCGCTTTCGGAGCACCTGGACACATTTGGGGGCCTGGAAACATAGGAGAATTCCTAGGACCCGAACCAGAACCCGCGCCATTGCGGACTTGCCTCCCTGCGGCCAGCGCCTGCCGCCCCCGAATGACAGTCAAGAACAAGAAGCCTTCCGCGCGCAAGCGCAGTTCCTCCCCCGCCTCCAAGAAGAAAGCCTCCGGCCGCAGCGGCCGCAGCGGACTGTGGCGCTCCGTGATCGCCGCCGTGGTCGCGGCAGCGGGCACCTTCCAGATCGCCAGCTGCAGCCTGGACCCGAACTGGCATCCCAAGCTGCCCGAGCCGCCCCTGCTGTCCACCCTGCCCATCCCCGGGCTGGAGCACCTGCGCAAGCAGCCGGAGACAGGTTCGGGCACGGCCTCCGGTGGTGGCAGCCCGCCTGCCGGCAGCCTGGCCACGGGCTTTTCGCACTGCCGCGATTTCTTCCCCGGTGGCGAGCCCCCTGCCCTGCAGGTCCAGCCCCTTCAGCGCGAGCTGTGCTTCAGCGCCTTCGCCGTGCTGCACAGCGGACAGACCAAGACGCCCGTCTTCGTGGTGGAGCGCCTGAACCGCCAGTTGCTGGAGCAGGGCCAGGGCCTCAAGCGCAGCGACAAGTTCTATGCCGATGCCCGCCTGCCCCGCGCCGAGCGTGCCGAACTGGACGACTACCGCCGCTCCGGCTACTCGCGCGGCCACATGGCGCCGGCCGGCGACATGTACTCGCCCGAGGCCATGGCCCAGAGCTTCAGCCTGGCCAACATGGTTCCCCAGGACCAGACCCACAACGGCGGCGTCTGGAGCAAGGTCGAGCAGGACACGCGCCGCTACGCCCAGCGCGCCAAGGGCGATGTCTACGTCTTCACCGGGCCGGTGTTCGACGGCCAGCCGCTGACCATCGGGCCGGGCAAGGTCCATGTGCCCAGCCATATCTTCAAGCTGGTCTACGACGCGAGCACGGGGCGTGCCTGGGCGCACTGGCAGGCCAATAGCCCGGATACGCGGATGAGTGCGCCCATCAGTTATGAGGAGTTCACTCGGAGGACGGGGATGCCGTTGTTGGCGGGGGTGATGAGGGGGCGGGGTTAGTGCCCCTCGCAGGCTTCTGGCGTGGGCCAGGGGGCTGTTTCTTGCCCCTGCCGGGGGGTTGTTTTTCGAGGCCGGGT